>VXSC01000015.1 GCA_009838195.1 Rhodothermaceae bacterium
CCAGACGGAGCGTTACCTCGGATGGATCATCGTCATCCAAGATCGTCAACGTATGAGCGTCTGGATCTGCTGCTGCATATCCCGTGCCGGACACCAGCGTCAGAATCACTGTCTCATCCGGCTCATCCTCGCTGTCGTCCGTAATCTCGATCGGGATGGTTACCGAGGTCTCGTGCGCCGACACCAAAACCGTCCCGGTAATGGTATAGTCCGAATCTTCGTCTGCCGTGCCGCCCAGCGTGTAGTTCAATGTAAAATCACTCGCAGGCGAAGGGGAAATGGTGATCCCAATCTCGTGCGTACCCGTATCTTCCAGCGCGCTCGATGCCGTCGAAGCAAAGTGGGCCGCCGGTTCATCATTATCCGTGATCGTCAACTCATGTTCGCTCGGACTTCCAACGCTGTACCCCGTGCCAGCCGTCAGTGTCAGAATCACCGTCTCGTCCAGTTCATCCAGTTTGTCATCGATAATCGCGACCGGGATCTCCACCGAGGTCGCGTTCGCCGACACCAAAACCGAACCGGTAATGGTATAGTCCGAATCTTCGTCTGCCGTGCCGCCCAGCGTATAACTCAACGTGAAATCACTCGCGGGCGAAGGATGTATGAGAACCTCGATCTCGTGCGTACCCGTATCTTCCAGCGCGCTCGATTCCACTAAAGCAAACCCGGCCGCCGGGGTGTCGTTGTCTTCAATCGTCAGCGTGTGCTCCTTCTGGCTTCCGACTGAGTATCCCGTGCCGGAGGTCAACGTCAGAATCACCGTCTCGTCCAGTTCATCCTCGCTGTCGTCCGTAACCACTACAGGGATCTTCACCTGCTTCGAGCCAGCAGACACCGAAACCGTCCCAGAACCGGTGATGGTATAGTCCGAATCTTCGTCTGCCGTGCCGCCCAGCGTATAGCTCAATGTGAAATCACTCGCGGGCGAAGGTGAAATGTCTACGCTCACAGTGTGCGGGCCATCCCCCTCCTTTACGCGGCCCGTCGCCGAAGCAAAGTGGGCCGCTGGAGTATCGTTATCCTTAATGGTCAGCGTGTGCTCCTTCTGACTTCCAACTGTATACCCCGTAGCAGGCATGAGTGTCAGGATCACTGTCTCGACAAGCTCATCCTCGGTATCGTTCGTAATCACCACAGGAATATCTACCGAGGATGTCTTTGCAGGCATGATAATCGTCCCGGAATTGATGATGGTATAGTCTACATCTTCGTCTGCCGTGCCGCTCAGCGTATAGCTCAATGTGAGGTCACTCGCGGGAGCAGAAGTAAGAGTCACGCGCACATTCTGCGTACCAATGCCTTCCTCCACGCTGCTACTTGAAGAAACAAAATTGACCTCCGGTGTATCATTGTCCTTGATTACAAGCGTATGCGCTATCGGCTGCCTGATTGTATACCCCGCACCGACACGCGTGCCAAAGATGATGTTCTCATTATTCTCAATATCGGTGTCATCTTTAATCATGACCGAGATATATGCCTGCTTAGAGCCAGCGGACACCGCAACCGTCCTGGGGTTTTCGATTTCATAGTCCAGACCTTGGGTTGCCGTACCCACAAATTCGTAGTTCAATGTGAAACCGGACACCGGAGGAGGATCAATGGTTACGAACACCCTGTACTCAGTATCAGCTTCATCCACACTGCTTTCGTACGAATCAAAACGGACCACCGGAACATCATCGTCATTGATCACAACCTTAGCCTCTTTGGGATCTACCGCATACACCGGCGCGTACGTTGGGGATACCAAGGTGAAGTCATCGATCGCCACCGTAAACGTCCTATACCCGCCGCCTGCATTATCCTTATGGGTCTGAATCTGCCCGCTACCGGAAGACTCACCCGCTTTGATTATGATTGAATCCAACGAAGTGTAGTCGCCAGGATCAACGGCCGTGTCTGTGGTACTGGCGTAAGGGTAGTGCAGCGGCACCTTCAGATCGCTAGACAGTGGGTACGAAATTACCGCTACGATCTTCGCCCGATCACCTTCCTCCACCACAGTTTCATCTGGCCCGAGGGTGATTGTCCGGGGAGGCCCCATATTTAAGTGCTGAAATAGACAACCGTAGGGGTCACGAGGTACGTTTGGGATTATTCCTTCTACGGATGATTGAACTTTCCAGCCTTTCTTTACATTTTCGCGAATTTTGAACTTAAACGGATCGGACTCGCTTGCCCCCGCCGGGATCGTGATCGTGACGTTATTCCCGCTTAGATAAGAATGAAGACGAGTTCCCGCGCCGAACTCAAGCTTAACTGCAATATCTTGTGTGTGCACAGGCTGAACTGTTGCCGTCACCGCCACCGAATCTCCACCAGCTGCCTCGCTCGGCGAAAGATTCAAACACACCTCCAGATTCGCATCGGGATCCATGATCATCGCTGGAGAGGGACTGCCAAACTCCAATCCCCGAGACAATTCATCCATCATCACCGCGAAGTTCCCGTAGTTTGTATCCAGAGGGGGCTGGGACCCGGTTATCGCGGCGTTTGAATCCTCTCCAAAGATCATCAAGGAATTCTGGGCATTCCCCTGAACATGTTTGAAATCGCGCAGATGGTTTCCCACAGATCCGTCTGTTGGATCTATAGGTGGCACGAAGATACTCGTGTTTGATCCCCCATGAGTGAACAATGGGAGAACTGAAGCAGGGCTGCGTTGGGAAAGGTCGCCTTCGCTCACTCGAATCGCTTCAAAAGCAGAGGTGCGCCGTTCAGCAGAAAGCATAACTGGGTCATGTACAACTTCCCGCTCACGTCCTTCCAGAGCCTGCAGATTCGGATTCAACAGGACTAAAGGATCCGTCACGTCGGTATGGAATTGAACGGTCGGCGTGTGAACCTGACCGAGTACCACAATGGGGGAAAACATCACCCAAAGACCAACGAAGTTCAGCGCATGCCGGACGCAGACCCTGAAAAGATTTTCTCCACCGAACAGGAAAATACCTACGATTATTTTTCTGCTATCCATTTCCCCTTTCATGATAGATGGACGAACGGCGTGCAACAGTATACGCAATTATCACCACAATACCGGGACATCCCATATGGAATCGTCTTTGGGGTTCGCCCACCCAATCATGAACCACTTCCACAAGAAAGAGGATAGAACCTCTATCACATTGATTTCTGAACCCAATCTGAAGAATCTTCGAAGTTCATGACACGCCCATTGTTCATCTCACCTTTCCGGCAGGATCAGTTCCGGTGGACAGATTCGCTGGAATTCGTTGAGATGGCATACGCAAAAGCAATGGTCCATTTTCTCAAAGTATTATAGCGTTTGCGGAGGGAAGCTTGAAGATAGACATTCAGAGGCCAGAGAATCAGACGGACCACCAAAGCCAGCATTGTGGACACTACGGCAATTCCCAGCCCTACCAAATCGGACGCTCCATGACGGCTACCGCTCATAAAGAGCACGAAGATGCCGAGCAGAGTTCCAAGCAGCCCTAGGCTAAGTGCAATGTATACCGCGGCCGTGATGTAACGCTCCGTTTCCTTGTACTTTTCGTGATCCAGTTCTATGAATCGGAAGGCGTAGTCAATCATCGCCGGGGCCGACCCTCCACGCCGAAACTCCTCCAGAATTAGATTCCCGGTCATCACAAATGGATTTCGGGCTTTACTCTGGCCAATTGCTTCCGAAAATGCTTCGGCGGAAATATTCTCGGTCTCAATCTTCAACATGGCTTTGCTACCGCGCCACTGCAAAAACTGCCGCACATACGCGGAAGTCAGGAGAAACAGTCCGATCACGAACAGGACCCCAAGCGGCCACTCGAAGCCCTGCGCATACTCAACAATATCCCACAGAGATGTAGGGAGAAGAGGTTCATCTACAGCTTGCCCCGAAACAAATGAGCTAGCGTCCTGTGCCTTGGTCAACAAAAATAGCATAAAGATTATTCTTAACGGATTTCAAAGGATTGTGTCTGGACAGATCGCACATCCAGAATTCGGGTATAGTCACTCAGATCTTCCTGTCCGAGCAGATCCATGAGTTCGACGCGATAGGTTCCTGGCGACAATAGCGCAGTGAAGCGTCCCTGCTGCGAAACCGCTGCACGGAGTACTTCAGAGTCATCCTGAAAGAAAATGACCACGGCTAGAGTCGGCGAACTCAGTGGTAGATCCTCCACGGATCCTTCCACGATCGTATTGCGATGGACGGGAATATCAATGTATTTGGTTTCTCCTGGATCAGACATGAAGCTGAAGGCAGTTCCAGTAGGCAGTTCCAGTCCAGAGCCCGGAATAGAGCGGGGATCAATCACGACTTGGTATTGGGTACTGGGCGCCAGAAAATCTGCCCGAAACATGCCGGATGCATTGGGTTCGGTTTTCGCACGTATCACATTGAGATCCAGACCGCTCACAGGGGGCTCGCCAGAATCCCACTGTCCGTCACGGTCAATATCCATAAACGGTCGCAGCAGTGCACTGCTCCAGAATTGGGAATGCCTGGAAAAAAGCAATCCACGGCTGAGCATCATTGATCCATACAGGCTCTGCTGGTTATAGGGATTCTCGGCATCAAGCACAGTGTGGCTTGAGAAGCTTGTCCACGGAGCATTCAGGCGGACAGAAAACGACGCATTCATACCTTGGGCAGGGTGATCATACCCGACACGAGCACCGATTGAGAAGGATCGATAGGAGACTTGAAGAGTCATCCCTGTGAAGTCTACCGATTCGTAGCGTCCGCCTTGTGCTTGAAAGCCGATTCGGCCACGTAGGCCTCTGGGCCGGATATAGTGGGTAAGTGAACCGCGCCACTCTATGCGGGTATCCGACGGTGCATCGGGACCGAGTTGGGTGATTCCATAACCGGCTGCAGAAGCAAGACTGATCCGGCGGGACAGCCGAAGATTTCCAGATCCATCTAAGCGCATAGAAGTGCTGCCGCCGAAAGATTCAAAGCGGGTTCCATTGAGAAACATGCTAAGCCTCCCAACATTCCACCCGGCTCGTCCCACAATACGCTGGCGATAGTAAGTCAGTCCCGGTTCAGTCGCAATAGCAGCCTCCGCCTGAAACTGAAACCGGTTTCGGAAAAATTCCAATGTGGCTCGCGCAGCGGGCAACGGATAGGCAACCTCTGCACTAAACATGGCAGAACCGGCAATGTTACTTGCCAGTCCGAAGGTACCCGTCTGCAGAGTGTCTGACCGGGTGTAACTGCCGAGCATCGTCAGATTTCGTGACAAACCGATGTCCACGCGAGCGCGGCCATAGGCAGTACTGTCAAACTGGTCCCGTCCGGCCTGAATATCCCAGTACATGGTTCCGGCCGGTAGCAGGTCTTCGGTAATCAACAGGAAGCGAGTTTCACGGGTCGGGGGGCCACCTGTGGCGGGAAGGATTTCCAATTCGGCACGCGAGGTGCCATAGTAGGCCGGAACGGAAAGTTGGTAGCGTCCCTGACCATCGGCCTGTACGCGGTCAGCAACCACCCCAGCGACGAGAGCGGACACCAGCGCATTCGGCTCCGCAATCCCAACCAGTTGTGCTTCCCGCTGCTGATGGCGTGTGGAAAGGGGGCGGTTACTCATCTGTATCCCCTCATAATCCTGACGCGCGGGCCACTGGTTCACACTGGCACGACCTACTCTGATCTGAGACAGATAGGCCGAACGCGGAAAATCAAGCATGTAACTGAACTGTCTCACGTTTAATTCACCATCATAGGAAGCCGTGCCGTTGGCACGAATCTGCCCCCAGAGTGCATTGGAGTGCACACTCAGGAATCCGTAATAGTCTGTGTCGAGCGTCGACCGTTGCGTGCGATTGACCCGGTAGCCGAACTGTGTGCCTCCGATAAAACGTCGCTTCCGCCCATAAAGCATGGGGCCGAGCGTCAGGGTCGGAGATAGAGGCTGGGGACGAAATGCATCGGCAAATAATTCCTGAGAAAGCCGGAGACTGAGACGAGTACGATCATAGATGAATGTCCCCTCAGGAAAAACCCGCTCAAGATTGGGCGGCGTCAAAAGAAAGCGATCTCCGCTGTAATAATAACCTCCAGTCGTGAGTGTGTCCACCTGATGTAGCTCATCTTCCAATTGTCGCAGGATAGTACCACGATTAAAGTCCACTTCGTAGACCGTACGACTGCTACGGGCCTGAACGACGGCCTGACTAGTATCCACGGCCATGCGAGCTTCTGTAAACACCGCGACCAGATCAATGAAGTAGGTCTCCTCCTGAGGATCCCAGTATGCCTGAATGGGACGAAGCGATGGAGAAGAGAGTGAACTGAGCACCCACGGGGACTCCTGCATTACCCGAATCGGCTGCTGCGCTTGGGCAGTCAAAGCCAGCAACAGGGCCGGGACGATCCAGCAAGCTTTATTCACTCTCATGCGATGCACTGTAATCCAAAATTAGTTCGGACTCTGCTCACGAATATTCCGAAACCGGTCCAGAAAGGTGGCGGCCTTGTCATTTCTGCCCAACCGGCGATACAAATTTCCAATCTCGCGCAGGTACGTCAATTGATCCTCACGCTCAAATTCATCAAACACCTCTTCAATCTCCGGCTCCATTTTTAATGCCTGTTCCGGGTTGTAGCGGGCCAGCTTCAACGCTTCAATATAAGCCTTGCCGGTATAGCGGCTTCCAGTCTCCACGACCTGCATCAGGTAAGTAAATGCACGGCCAGACTGCCCATCCCTGTGGTGCAAAAGCGCACGTTCAAACAGTGCCCCAGCATAAGCTGAACGAACATCGTCCTTGAACTCCCTATACGAAAAAGGTTGTAGGATCAGGGTATCGCGCTCGCCCAAGTCTCGCACTCGCTCCAGGTCAGGTGCAATATCCCGGATCGTATACCAGAGGATCTTCAGTGTGTCAAGTGCGGAGTCTTCAAATCCATGGCTATGGGAGAGAACGGCATGGTTGTAATTGGCCTCCCAGCGCGCCGCGGGACGTGTGAGTGCTGGAATTAACTCCTCCAAATCCGTGATGACCTCCACGGGCGAATCTGAAGCGGCCTGCCGCAAACTGTCAAAAACAATCCGATGGTGCAAATTGAAATAATCCCATTGCGCCCACACCAACTCCTGCCGGGTATAATCGAGTTCCTCAACAGAGTTCGCGTACTTCTGTGCCTGCATCAGTGCGCGGTAGGCTCCTTCTCCACTTCTGTTGCTGACAAACGAACGATAGGAACGCACGCTGTAGTTGAACATCCGCGCACTATCGACCTCGGCATTGTCAAACGAGAGCTTGGCATCTTCCAGAACTTTCTCGGCAGCTCGAAGCCACAGAGCGCCCCCCCCCGAAAAGTGTCCCAACTCATCCATTGCGTGAGCCATCTCGGCCCACAACCCATGCTCGTTGGCACGAAGCAACACCAACTCTCGCAGGATTGACAGAACCTGCTCCCATGCCTGCTGTTCTCGAAAATAGTTGGCTCGGATTGTATAGACCTGTGCCAGTTGATACCTTGACTCCTCATGCCGCGGATTGAGAAGTACCGCCTCCTCTAGCCACTCCTGCGCACTGGCCAACATGTCCTGTATCTGGATGCTATCCTGAGCGGCCCGGGCACGCGCCGCTTCGGTGAGCATATCCCGGGCCCCCTGAATCGCGCCTGTGAATCCAGTGGTATCCACGATCATATCTTCATCGGAGGAACCGAGGGTTGGGGGACCGACCGCTGCGGTCAAAATGCTCTCCGCATGTGCAATCAACTGTTGTCCTTGCAGATACCGCGTCTGGGCTTGTATTTCGGCCGATGCATGCACAAATGTGCTGTCAAAATCGCTCAACACCCCACTGACCACCAGCGAATCTACACCTGGCAGGGGGCCGGACACAAACAAAATCGAATCAGATTCATCTCTTGGATTGGGATCCTGTACCACCACGGGCCCGGTTCGTGCGCATCCAAAGAGCACCGTGGCCGCTAATAGCGGTAGCGCAAAGCACAGTACATATCTTCTTGTAGGGTCTTTCATGGAACTACTCCGCTTGTACTAAAAAAGTCGCATTCCTGCCGGCTTTCTGGATCACGCGATTGATCTCCAGTAGGTAGATGGCCGGTGCCAGTTGGTCAGCATGTACTTCGACGGTCTGAGTAAGCTGGGTGGCCACAACCATTTCGTAAAATTCCGGGGGGGTCAGCGGTTGCTCATCATTGGATTGATCCAGATAATAAAGTGCCCCCGTCTCGGTGACAGAGATCTGCAGAGGCCGAAGAACAACTCCGCTTTCAGTGATCTCTTGGCTCTGTGGCAATTCAATGTCAAATTCTGGCAACACAGCCACAGCGACTAGGGCAGCCAGAATAATTAACACAATATCCACCATAGACTCATCCATTTTCACTAGCCTCAATTTGTGGTCTCCACCATTTTAGAAAGATGTCGAATTCGCGGACCGCCTGCGGGCTCTGGGCCGAAAGCTCCTCCGTCTCCAAAAGCACCACTTCAGTACTTGGCGCACGTTCAACTACGCCTTCTTCAAAATAATTGATCCGATACTGCAAGGCCGGATCCACAAAGTAATAAATGTCATCCCCATCAATCCATGCCACATGGAGTGTCCGGGTGATCGGAGAATACATCATCTGTAGATGATAGATTTTGCCCCCGATAAGCACGGATTCATTGACGGTCAAATCTCTGGGCTGTTGTTCAAAGTGTGCCCGGATGGGCCGGTCTAATGAATTCAGGCGATCCTGCATCCATCGCACTACGGCATTCTCTCGATCAATCTCCTTTGGACTCAGCGAAACGCCATCCTGTTCGCCAAATAAAGATTCTACGAGTCGCTCCGGCCGTTCGGCTCGGGTGGTCAGGTCCGCCTGTGGCCCACCATTTCCACTACTAAGTTGGCCATCGGACCGTACAACACCCCCGGAAGCGATGTTCGGCTGCAGAACCCAAGTCCCTCCTCTTTGCTGCGGAAACAGGTCTGCATTGAGGTCTCCTGGACGACTGTCTCCCAGTAGGTCCACTCCTCCCTCTACTCCAAAGTCCAGCCCCACATCCGACAGGAGAGCCACCGATTCGGTCTGGCCCCGGTCAGGTAATGTTACGTCTTGATCTAAGTCATCTGGCGCGAGTGACTCCGTAAAGGCGGACAATAAACCGTCAAAATCATCCAAGCTGGTCTCTGGTTCCGACCGGTCCTCCTCCACGGGCTGCTCTGCCGATTCTTCTTCTTCCTCCTCGGCCGCCTCCGCCATTGCAATCCCCTCCAGCATGATCAAATCCAGTGACCGATCTACCCGCTCGCGGCTGGGCACGGGAACCACATTACCGGCCAGAAAAAAGAACGCCACTAGTATGACAAATACGGCCATGGTGAGGGTGCGTCCGCGATTGTCTGTCTCTTCAGATAGTATATTCACCACTTCAGTTGCTTACAGTACATGTCCAGCCATTGAGTTCACACAGGTCAAGCATCGTGACCAACTGTTGTACGGTCGCCCGGCCTGCAGGAACGAGTACAAACACAGCACCTACACTGGTCTGCACAATCTCATGCAAACAAAGCTGCAATAGCCCCGGTTCGTCCAGTTCACAAAACGACTGTATACCGTTTTCTACCCGGAAATGTCCTCCCTCATTAAAATGGACGTTGAAGACGGCCAATTCCGACATTGACTCGGACGGTTCCTCCACATCTCCCGGCAGTGCTACATTGCTCCGGGGCGCAGTTTCTGTCAAAATCAAAAACCCCACCAAAAGTACAAAGCCAAGGTCAATAAACACCATTAAGTCCGTTCGTTCTTCCTTCATCTGCGTTTATTCGCACACCCTGGATGATATCTGTGCACTAGTTGTAGACGATTCAACTATCACGCAGCCGTCAATATCTAGAAACGTTCGAATCTCCGGCTGCTTATGAGCCACTAGCATCACCGGTTCACTCTCTGGAGGCTCAATACACTGCGACACCCCTGGCAAAAACCGCCACATGGCTTCATCAAAGCCCCAGAATGTGATCCGAACATCTTCGCCCTGCCGCGATATATATCCCTGAAAATCTCCATCCGAATAATAGCTCTGGATCGTCTGGATCATAGAACTGGCCAGTGCTTTTTTGGGATCAGATTCGTTTTCCGCCTCTTCACTCAACAGGTCAGCATATTCTCGGATCGTCACCAGGTTGTAGTCCGTGGACAACCCCTGCGTACTGAGTGCATCCGCCATTTGTCCCGACAGGTAAGCACCTAACTGAAACTGCTCTTCTGAAGGATAAAGCACCATCACATCATTCGATCCGAATCCATCGCGGGTAATGTCATAAAACAGCGCATGAGTAAAGTCCGGGTCCTCTGGAAGAATGAACTGCTCATCTAGCAGCTGCTGGATAAATCCCACATCAAGCATCTCCACGACCGGAAGAACCCGCTGGGTTACGTATCCATCTTGCCCAAGTGTAGGCATCCCTGTGAAAAGCGCCAGACTACTGAGCCAAAACATCCGCAAGAGTGGTCTGCATAAACTGGAAATCATGGATCTAAAAATCTGATGGAATATGAACATCGGAGGGTGACCTTTGATTTGGGGTAAGAGACTCAAATCGCAGAGTGAACCCATCCACATCCGTAGACTTGAGTGGAATGCGGACGCGACTGCGTGTGTAGACTAGTAGCTCAGATCGTCCAAGCTCATCGCCCGAGTCGTCAGAGACGATCACCTCGCCATAGAACGGGATTGTGGCAGTCTCTATCAAAATCACTACGGCTTCGTCTGCCGTGGACTCCACAGATGCCCGAAGCACGGCCGGACCCGGGCCAGGAATATAAACGCCAGGTGCCTGGAATGTAATACGGGCCGCTTGTACCGAGGTGGGCGATTGAGTTTGATCAATAAACTCACGGGACGTAACCGTGAAATTGAACTGCCCGGCATACCCGCGCGACTGCATCTGTGCATGATCAGGAATGGCATAATGCACCGGTTGGCTCTCTCCCGGAGACAACAGTATGATCCTCGGATACACTGTCACATGTGCAGAAAGATCTCCCTGTGAAACCTCTTGATCGGTCACCCCTACTGAGAACCTTTCCTCCCCCTGCGCCTCGCGGTATCCAAATTCGGTAGAAACCTCCACCTCCATTGGATAGATGGACGGGTTCGTGAGCTCAAACGTACCTGTCCGGTTTAGGTGATCCAGGATGGCCACCTGGGGCTGGATGCTGATGTGCTGCTCCCACCCTAAGGAGGCCATTGGAGATTGGGCAGCACGAAACCGGACACCATCCGGTCCCAAGAGAACCACCCGACGCTGCGGCTCTACCGTCAGTTCCACTGGAACCGTATGCAATTGATCCAGCCCGTTGACGGTCAACACGATCGAAACCCTTCCGGAATATACTCCCGGCTCAGCCTGTGCCAGTGCTATCGTCCCCCCAATACGTAACACATGACAATCACCTGGCTCCAGCAAGGTTTGCACGATCCGACTAGCCTGGGCATTAGCGGCGAACATAGTACAGGATGGCGAATAGGCAATGCGGGGCAGTAGTGCTAGTTCTCGGCCCGAGTCTACATGACGCAGTACCGCTGATTGGAGATGCTCTACAGAAACCGTTACACTGTCTCTGGCCTGGATCATCATCCGACCCACATTCGATTGCTCCATTTCATACACCATCCCCGAGAGTTGTTGCGTTGCCGGATCCATCGAAACCTCCCCGGCTGGGTGCGCTACTCCAAAATCCAACGCGGAACTACTGACTTCCAACTGCCCCTCCGGTTCCTCAGACGGGTCAAGTACGATGACATCCACCGATGCCTCGGCTGAGATTGCATGCTCTGCGGAGACTGTAACCGTGTAGGGATAGTTACGCGAATACGAGCGTTGACTCAAAGGTACATCGAACAATGGACTTCCTGTCGAAGAGTCCGACAGGCGTTCCGTTGGCATCCACTGCCATGCATACTCAAGCGCCAAATCTTGATCGTTGGTCACCGAACACATAATCCGTTGGGGAGGCATCCCGACTGTTACCACTACCTCCTCGGGGCAATCCAAAG
This sequence comes from Rhodothermaceae bacterium, assembly GCA_009838195.1. NCBI lineage: Bacteria > Pseudomonadati > Rhodothermota > Rhodothermia > Rhodothermales > Rhodothermaceae > Rhodothermaceae bacterium. Next base: position 12,012 of record VXSC01000015.1, read on the forward strand.
AAAGCACTGGTCGTTTGAGGACGATGATCTCCACAGATTCCGATTCAGAAGCGTCGTAAAACGGCGCACTCACCTGGATGTTATATTTATAGGTCTCCTGTGCAGCAACAGACTCAGGGGGCTGAAAGATGGGTGGGGCACCGGCGGCACCGGCAATCAGGCGATCCTCGGGTCCCTCCTGAAGCTGCCATGTCCACTCGGGATCAGTCACGTCAACATTCGAAATAACACACTCCAGAGGGTAATCCGGATCCCCAGCATATAATTCAATCGGACTAGTGCATCCCAGTGCAAGTTTGCCCAGATACTTCTCTACTGTCACGGTCAGCGTTGTTGGATTTTGCGGAGGATCGGTATTCTCCGCAGACGCAGTGACCTGATATGTGTATTCGACCGTTGGCGGATCCTGATCTTCAGGAACGTTGAAGACCGGCATCCCACTATCAAGATCTCCCGACAATAGGCCCAAACCATTCTCCGAGTCCCATGTCCATTCATATTTCAGTGGTTGATCCCGGTGAGGCATATCAAGGGACGGCGTGCATTCAAGTTTCAGCGGTGGATCACCCGTACGGACCTGTGCACTCTCACATGCAATCGAAATGTCTGGCTTTTCTAGTATCTTGATATCAACTGTTTTCCGTGCAACGCCCCCCCCGTCACTTTCGTCAGCCGTTACTATCAATGAAAAAGACCAAGATACGTCCGTATTCACCTCTTCCAACTCCAACAAAGAAAATTTGACAACACTAGGCTTCATATCATCGTCAAGAATTATGCCATCCAGTAACGGCTCCCAGGGCGTCGCGCCCAATGCACTCCATATCCAAACCAGTTTTTCTTGAACCTCCCCTTCCACTTCACAAGAAACCGTCAGTTCAGATACCGCTGCACCCTCATACTCCACATATGACAATCCTCCCGCGTCCGAATCACAGTCAAGATCAAGATCCAGAGGAATACTAGCTTGCCGAACCCTCACCACAAAATCTGCTTCCACCACAGAACCACCCTCCGCACCAAACACTCGGGTCGTTACCGTGAATGATGTATCCCGGCCCACCTCTGGAATCGGAATCATGGGCCAGTCGCTGTGAATTCCCAGTGGCATGAGTTCCGAGAGGATCTGGATTCGGGCAGCCTCCCCTCCCGTAACCGAGCACGGAACTTCTATCTCTCCTCCCCCCTCATCCACCATTACATCCTCACATAAGAGTTTTGGCGTACGATTTACCACGTGGAGTTCTATCCGCTCGGAAACCAAGTGCCCAGTACCAGGCATCTCAGCAAATATCTCCAGGATCTGGACTGATGCCGCACCTTGAATCTCCGGAGCGCGAATCGCATATTCAAACGATCCATCACCAAGAATCTTGGTCTCGCTGTATGGGGGCCAATCAAACTCAACACGATATTCCAATAGGCCACCCGACGGATGCAATCCGGTACACGGAATCTCAACCAGTTCTCCACTGCCCACCGTAATCGGAGATCTGCATCGTAAAAACGGGACCCTGTCGGACACCGCATCATCTGCACCAGCCAACTCTTCCCTGCTACCCGTCCAGCTTCCCTCTATCCTCATTCTATCCAGATCGATCCATCCCCGTTCTCCCAGTCTCCTATCTTTTATCCTTCCAGATCCAGATCCCTGGCTTTCCTGTACGATAATCATGACGAACGCCTGATCCAGGAGTTCTCCCTCGCCATCGAAGGTCAGTCGCTCATACCTCAACTGCAAAGGTAGTTCCACATTCACGGGTGCATGAAATTGGGGAGAGGCTACATCTACGTCACTCAAATGAGTCAGCCAAGACGGGTCCGAGCTGGTCCATCGATACGTGTTTCCTTGAGTCTGCCCCCCGCAGTCAATTACCACGGTGGTTCCTGAAGTCACCCGCAAGTTTGACTGGCACATCTCTAAACGGGACTGTGCAAAGGCAATCACCGCAAAAAACATCCCAAACCAAATACACAAAACAACTCTCATCTTCTGGATAGTTTTCATTCTCCCTGATTATTGGATGAGCAGTATACTGACATACAAAAACTAAACATTCTTAAATTGCCCCCTTTTTCGTCCAGTATGAGTTATTAACCTCCTTGCATGGGAAGACTGGACTATGGGGTATTTTGACGATAGATAGATTATTAAGTTCCGACCGGAAAGCAACAGATAAGTCCCAGACTGAGCGAAGAGAAATGTAACGATTTGTCAGCTGCTCCCACTAAGTCGTAACTCCCCGTAAAATGGGATGTTCTGCTTTTGTT
>VXSC01000016.1 GCA_009838195.1 Rhodothermaceae bacterium
ATACATAGCGCCCCGTAGCCTTATCTGACGGCCGTCCTACTATACCAGGGAATTATGTACCTAAGTACTCCACGTGATTAGGGTTTCCCCGCGAACCCAATCAGTTCAATTTTTCAAATCTTGACCTTATGCGGGGGCGTGTTCAGAATCACCTTTGCCAATTCCTCTGGCGTTGTAGAGATAGACCTTTGCAAGTTCATAATGTCGTTCTTGCGAGGACGACCGCGACCGCGTTTAGGCATTTTTTTTGTTGATGCCGGTGGTTCTTGTGTGTAAGTCATGATGGTAGATGACTGCTTAGGGAAATGTACACATATTCGGGTTATGGATGTTCCAGTGCATCCATAACCGCTTCGTAGTCTTCAATGTTTACGTCTTTAATCATTTCTTACGATAACATGCTACGTACAAATGTACGCTGCGTACAAAAATATATAAGGTTCTACCACGATTTGTATGGAATGATTAATTTTGATTGAACCAAAATAATTTAACAGGCTCGATTCCTGCGGAGCTTGGAAATCTCACACAGGTACAAAATCTGTCATTGTCCGGAAATTCCCTCACGGGTGAGATTCCGTCGGACTTGGGGCAGCTTTCCCGGTTGCAGCACTTGTATCTGAACGCGAATTCCCTCACGGGCTCCATTCCACCAGAGTTCGGAAACTTGGCACAGGTGAGAACTCTATGGTTGTTCGATAATGGGTTGACGGGCTCGATTCCACCGGAGCTTGGCAATCTTACACAGGTAGCAGATCTAGCATTATCCAATAATTTCCTGACGGGCTCAATCCCGTCGGAATTGGACCGTCTAACCAGCCTACAGTGGCTGTTAATAAATGATAACAACGATCTGACAGGCCTTCTACCACGCAGTTTCATCAAGAATAATCTAGCGGGTTTGAGACTTCATGGAACGAGAATCTGCAGGCACCGGGATGCAGTATTTCAGAAGTGGTGGAATACTGTTCTCCATAAGAGCGGGGGAGACTGTACGCCGGATCAGGTTGAGCGACTCGCTTTACTTGAGTTGTACGATCAGACAAATGGCCCCTCCTGGAGGAATGCGACGGGATGGGGTCGTGACAGTTCACTGGATACATGGCACGGGGTGAGCACGGTAAATGGACGCGTGACGGAATTGGTGTTACCGGGCAACGGTCTTGCGGGGCCGATTCCCGGCGAAGTGGCTAATTTCACTGCGCTCACGGTGCTCAATCTCGCCGACAATTCCCTGTCCGGCACTCTGTCCGAGGAGATATCATTGCTTTCAAATCTGACCGAGTTGCGGGTCAATGACAACTCGGCTCTTGAAGGCTCCCTCCGATACGATCTGACCAATCTATCCAACCTCGATGTGTTCCATTTCGGGGGGACATCATTATGTGTCTCGCCAGCCTCAAAGATCCAAACATGGTACACGGGAATCCAAGATGCCCGTGGCCGGATCTGTGGTAATCCGACCGAGGTCCAGCTGGACGTTCCTGTCGCTTATCTTGTGCAGTCCATACAGACCCAGCGAAGTTCGGTGCCGCTTGTTCAGGGGCGAGAGGCGCTGCTCCGCGTGTTCGTGACAGGGGGAACGGCTGCCGAACCGGCGTTCTTTGCGCCCCAGGTCGTGGCCACCATCCAGGAAGCTGGCAGGACGCATCAGGTAACGATGACCCAAAATAGCGTTCGACTCACAATGACGGTGGATGAGAGTGATCTGAATTATTCGTTTAATGCCGTTATTCCGGGAGAATTCATTACTCCAGGCTCAACGCTGGTTGTGGAGGCCGATCCCGAAGGCGTGGTCCCGCGCGCGGCTGGCAGCCAGGATCGGTTCCCCGCTACGGGCGGAGCATCGCTCAATGTCGTATCGGTTCCCGCTATGGACGTCACCGTGGTTCCTGTCCTGGAAGCAGCCGAACCGGACCGATCTATTTTTGAATGGACCGACAATATCAGCGATAACAGTTCCGAAGTCGGTCTGTTCAAGTATGCGCTTCCATTTCATGAATTTCGGGCCAGAAGCCGGGAATCCTATATCACTTCACTGGGTCTTGTCTCCAGTGGCGGGCGATGGGGGCTTGTGTTGGAGTTGGAAGCCTTGCGGTTGTTGGACGGCGCAACGGGGTATTATTACGGGGCGGCAGCCAGCGTCAATGGATTTGTGCGCGGAATTGCACGCCTCGGTGGCTGGGTCAGTATGGGCAAGGCATTGGACGAGGAGCTTGCGCACGAAGTCGGGCACAACCTCAACTTGAACCATGCGCCGTGTGGAGGCGCGTTGGTGACAGATCCAGACTTTCCTTATTCAAATGGGAGCGTTGGCGCCTGGGGCTATGATTTCCGCGATGGCACGTTGATCTCGCCAGCGTTTCACAAAGATATCATGGGGTACTGCTATCAGCAGGGGTGGCTCAGCGATTTCTTCTACGAGAAGGTGATTGATTTCCGGGAGCGGGTGGAGGGTAACAGAGGACCTGCCATAGCAGGCGCCGTACCCGAGTCTGATGTCCTGGTCGTGTGGGGAGGCGTTCAGGGCGGCGAACTTCGACTGGAACCTCCATTCCAGGCCAGTGCTGCGGCGCAACTCCCCGAAATGGATGGGCCGTACCGTCTTGACGGAATTGGAGGCGATACTGTTCTGTTTTCGATCTCCTTTACGCCGGGTGAAGATAAGTTTGGAAACAAGTATTTTCTGTTCGCGCTCCCCATTGAGCCGCAATGGGACGAAACCTTGGAACGAATCACGCTGACCGGCCCTGAAGGCAGTATCACGATCAATGCGAATGACCAGCGATCCCTGTCGATTGTCCGGGATGCGACTACCGGGAACGTACGAAGCATCCTCCGGGACTGGGACGGAGATCTTCCAGCGGTATTGGAAGAGATCGGAGATCTGAACATTCGGACCTCGCAGGACCTCATGGACTCGGTGCAGACGCAGAGATAAGGACTGGTGGATTTCTGGCGAAGATCAACCACCGATGAGGTTCGTAGGCAGGCTGTTGTACATTCAGATCAATTCACACGAGGAATTGCAGAGAAGTGTACGCACTCAGCGGGCAAATGCAATGTATCACCAATGAAATCCATCCAGCGCAATATCGGTTATTCCTTGGGGAGATATTTGAATCCGAAAATCCTTACATCACCCCGAGAAGTCAATCCGTATGTCTCGGAAATTGGAACCGTACATCCTTTCAATGTTGTATCCTGATTCACCCCTGTTTGCCTGTATTCAGGTCGTGTCAAAGCTGGTTTGTTTGGTCATGTTATGCCTGTCTCCTGTGACCCTTTTGGCGCAGGAGTCAGAGGAGAGTCGTGCATCTCGGATGGCGAACGAGAGATGGGATCACCGTTCAGAGATACGACCGTATTATCCATCACAGCCTCCCGCTCCTCTAGGTTTTGGAGCACGGGATCGTGAAGAACAGAAATTACAGAATTCAGGTGATGGATTGGGGGAATTTCCCACGGATACATTCACAGCGCAGGCAACGAAATCCGGCAATGTGATTGCAGTCCTGAAGGTGACGATAACCGATGATGATGTGGATGTCACCTCAAACGAAGAGCGCACCGAGTTGCCGAGGAATTTTCCGTGCAGGGAAACTATCCGAATCCATTCCATACAGAAACCAGGATTATGTATCATCTGCCGGAACCGGCCGAGGTATACGCCGAGGTGTTTGATCTACTGGGTCGCTTGATGTATACGTCTCCGGTACAGAAGGTCGCTGCGGGCTGGAATCACACACTGTCGCTGGACTTGCCTGAAACGAGTTCGGGCCTGTACATCTACCGTATCAATGTGGAGACGGTGCTGGGAACATGGACAAGAACCGGGCGAATCATTCAGGTCCGATAACTCCCGGGGGCGTTCTCGTGCCTAGTTTGGAATTCAGGATAACTCAGGATATTGGTCGAACCCAGTCGTGGTGAATGTTATGGGTCCATATTATTGGAGATAGAATCAAATTGTGACATTGCGGACTCGGCAACAAATTACTTGTAGATCTATAAAAGGCGATGAATCCAGTCCGAATTTCTGACGTAATCCAGGACAAGTTGGAACTAATTTCACCCCGAAATAGCAGACAATCAGGGTTCGGAAAAATATATAGAGACTGGTCTGGACTACATTTAATATTGGAGTGTTGGCGCAAGTAATCAGAATTGTCACGATATCAAGGAGGACTCAGACATGAAAAGTTGGGTTGTGAGTATTACAGTGGTGTTCGGGCTGGTAGTTGTCTTATCATCCGCACAGGCTCAGACCGTGCTCCATTTTGGAACTGTCACCTTTGATTCCAATCAGCCGCCGTCAAATCCGGCTAATACAACGCAAACCGCAATTAAGTTACATTCCATACGTAGTCTCGGAGCCGTTTTTGAGTTTCCTAGAGCTGCTTCAGGAGAACTTGACGGATTGTGCAGAGTCGGTAGAATATTTAGTTCCGGCGAATCTTGCGAAAATTTGAACCGACGGCGCGATATGGAGATGTATTCTTCATTAAGCCTATCGGAATTCGTGGACATCCAGTACGATCAGGGAGACGCATTTGGTGATAAGGACGATCATTTGTTCATAGACATTCCCGCCGATGCACGAATGTCTACCCGATTTGCCCCGAAGACATCTTCAGGAGATGATCGGGCAGTGCGAATTGATCGTATCTGGTTGGCCCCCTACTTTAACAATCAGTTTCAGAATACCGAATTGCCTGATTCAGCACCACGGGATCTTACTGTCTACATATACACGGATCAAGGAGGGAGGCCAAGTAAACTCTTGTTCTCAAAGATAATTGACGATCCGCGGAGTTTTGAAGCAGTAACAAACTTTACCTTGAATTTCTTTGAGCTGGATCTTTCAGATGAGGGAATCGGTGTACTGCCAGATATCGTGCACATTGCGTACGGCAATGCGGGAAGCGACGAAAACTTGCTGATTATAGGACCTGCGCCCTATAAAACGGAAGACGTGTCCCATCTGTACCGGAATAACAGATGGTCATCACTTTGGAGCTTGGTGACGACTGATCAAAGACGGCGGTTTAATGAAACGGTGATTCCCATTCGTGCCCGTTTCAGCCTTGAAGGTACCGCAGCACCATTACAATTTGAGCAGACAGTCACAGATCAATCATTTCCACGGGGGCAGTTCATTATCCCACTAGTATTGCCTAGGGCCACCGGGGGAGCATTGCCGATCAGTTATTCGCTTACTCCCACATTGCCTACGGGGCTAAGCTTTGATTCATCAACTCGGACTATAAGCGGGCTACCGATGGAGGCCACGGCGTCTCCCGTGACCTATACGTATATAGCCACCGATGCCAACGGTGACGAGGTAAGCTTGCAGTTCAATATAGACGTGCATTCAACGGTGGATGGTACAGAATTCGTGGACATCCGGTACGACTCAGGAGAAGTAGCCGCTGGAGTGAGCAATGGTGGCGATCCTTTGTTTGTTACTATAAAACGTGTTTCTCGAATGTCTACCCGATTTGCGCCGAAGGCCTCGAGGGATAATCGGGAGGTGCGGATTGATCGTATCTGGTTGGCTCCTTATTTCGATAATCAGTTTCGGAACACAGAATTGCCCGATTCTGCGCCTCGGGATCTAACCGTCTACATTCATGAGGATCAAGAAGGTAGACCGGGGGATGTCTTGTTCTCAAAGGTAATTGAGGATCCGCGGAGCTTTGCCGGGGCGACAGATGCAACCTTGAATTTCTTTGAGTTGGATCTCTCAAACGACAGAATCGGTGCCTTGCCGGATGTTGTCCACATTGCGTACGGGGATGCGGGAAGCGACCAAAACAACGTGGTCATAGCACCTTCGCCCTACGCAACGCAAGACGTGTCTCATCTGTACCTGAAGGATGAGGATGATGGAACATGGTCATCACTTTGGAACGTGGTAACGTCTAATGATATACGGCTGTTTAACGAGACCGTTATTCCTATACGTGCTCGTTTTAGCCTCGTGGCTACATCAACATCCGTAGAATTCATGGAGAAAACTTTACCTGAATTATTTGTGGTGCATGGGAACTACCCCAATCCTTTTCGACAATCGACATATTTGCAGTTCGATCTTCCCATGCCTGCCCGCGTAACCGTGGACGTCATTGATATGGTAGGGAGACGGGTGTTGACGGTATCGCCGGTCGAAATGGCGGCAGGGCGAGAGCAGCAAATAGTATTGGATGGACAATCATTGCCCCCGGGGCATTATCTATACCGTATGGTGATGTCCTCAGCGGAAGGTTCTTCGATGCAGACGGGACATTTCGTGCGCCTTCGGTAGCCTCTGTCCCCTCAATGTCTGGGATTTGATGCAGGGATGGCTGGAAAAATCGTAAATCTCGCGAGTTTGCAGTGGGTGACAAGATAAAGGAGCAGGCCGAGGGGGTGCTCCACCATTTGTCCAAGTACTTGTTTGCTTCGCTCGTTTGGAGACACGAATCGTTCTTTTGTTAGAATCGATTTATCGATCGAGTTTTGTCGCTGAACACTAGGTAAGCCAATACATGGCAGGAATATGTAATGGATCCGAGTTCGGCGGAACCCAAATATTCGTGTGATCCCTAACGCGCAAGGATCAGATTCATCATGATGGACCCTCTAGGGGGAGGATCCCAAGCTGTGCCCAATTGAAACTGAACTGGCCAATTCGGACCAAATTCGACGCCGATTCGTGGGCAACGGGCTGCAAACTGGCTGCGTAGACTCCTGAGACGTATCTGGAACGATGCCTTCTTCATGTGTTCAACCAAATGGGCAACGGCCTCATCAATCTGCCTCAGGCTAATGAATTCTCGCTTTCAAATCGTGCCAAAATTTATTGGATTACGACGTAAACGGCTTCTTCCGCGACTGATTCCAATGCAGGGACAACTCCGCCTCAAACCCACTTGACATTTATCCCAATAATTATTATAGTGTGGTATGGCTTCGCTCTTGTAATTCTCTTCTCCGGCTTGAAAAATGAAATCCTTTTCATACTTACTGCTTCTATTTTTCGCCGTACAGGCATACGGCCAGATTGGCTATGAAGGTGTAGGTAGGAAAATAATATTCCAGGATGAGACACAATTTGGTGCCACTGTTTACGTAGTCGATTCCGTCAACTCCTATTCAAAGGACGGCAAGCTTACGCAATGCAAAGATGTGCCGTTTGACGATATTCGAGCCAAGCGAAATTTTTGGATCCGTACATCTAATCATCTTCATTACCTCGGGTATAATGGCAGTGCTGGATCCAGAGGCATAAAGCAGTGTAACGATGAATATGATTCAAGCCGTCCTCCGAATCTTATTTCTTTCATGCTGATCGGCGAGAGCTATGCCACCTATGGTTCCGAGAGGTGCGGAGATATGATGTTCACGATCTCGCCAGGCGGAGACTTTATTTTGAAAATCTGTCATGTGGAGATGGTAGATGATATTCCACCTGATGATGGTGATGATCTATGCCCACTGTCTTATGAGCGACCAGAGTCTCCGATTAATCTGACAGGGCAAGCAACCGGACCTAGGACAATTCGACTGAATTGGAATACGCCCCCCCTTCAAGACGATCATACAATTGTTCACTTCAAAGTCTTTCACCGTGACGCAGACGCGGAGGGGCACAACTGGAAGAATACGATGATTGTGGCGGATTCTTTGTTTATTCACGAGAATCTTGCTCCAAACAGTTCACATTATTACGGCGTGCAACTCGTCACGAATTTGAACTGCGAAGCCGGTAAAATGTCAGATATTGTAAAAGTGACCACCGAGCCGATGATCTTTTTTTTGGATTGGTTCTCCTTTGATACTGAACGCATTCAAAACTACCCGAATCCGTTTACAGAATCAACTACGATAGTCTTTGATCTTTCCGAGCCAGCAGCCGTAGGTGTTCAGGTATTCGATGTTTTGGGGCGGATTGTTGAAAACGTTCCGGCTAAATGGTTTGGATATGGCAACCACCATAGTATCCTAATTAATGGCGAAAGCCTAGTGCCAGGAAATTATTTTTTTCGTGTGCAAATCAGAAACAAGAATCACTCCTATCGCTTCGGTCAGATGGTTCGAGCTTGAACTGGAGTTAGATGAAGTCTGTCGCAAAACCTGTAATCCAGGAACTTTTTGAAAATTCTTGATCTAGGAGTCTATTTCAAATGGTCCCCTGCCACGCATACAGATATACCCTCTAACTTCAATGACGGACTTTATCTACGGGCTTGCTGGAAACGAGGTTTCGCCCTCTACTACTGGTGCGATATTTGTCTCTAAGGGGGGCAAGAAGTTCTGAGGATGATAAAAGAAGCATACAAGCAGGTTTTCCTCGCTTGCGGGCTATTGCTGTTCTTGTTGCCTATGGTTGCCTTTGGGCAAGAACAAGAAATTCAAATCAAAGCTGAAGTGGAGGATTCCCCATTGATCGGTTTTGATTTAGACACTGGTCGTCAGGATGCGTCAGGTCTTGTGATTGTGCTTTCGGATGAATTGAATCGGCCATTAGACTCTGGAAGTGTGGACGTGGGGGGCGTAGATCTATTTCGTGTGCCTGATCGGTCTATTCATGATTTTGATCCTTTTACCACCAACGCATTGATTGGTCCTGTCTGGGATCTGGGTATTAGTAATTTAGTGTGGGATCAGAAAGAAGGTGAAACAAAATATTCAGGAGGGAGAGAAATTTTGGGCATTACAGGGGCAAAGGCCAATAATGTAGAGATCTCAGTTACGATTTTGGAGGGGAATTCAAGAACGTTTCCGGTCTCACTGGAGTTGAGTCCGTCAAGCGAGATAACCGTAACCATCTCGGGTTATGAAGGTAAAGGTTTGGAGGTGGAACCAAAAACCCTGACATTTACAACCGATAACTGGGACATACCAAAGACAGTGAAGCTTACGGCGGCGGAGGATGACAATTATACGAACGAACCGGCAATACGTCTGACACTCACGAATTCGGGAGGAGTTGAGACGAAACCAAGCTATGTCAATGTCATGATTGTAGACGACGAAATCGAATGGGAATTGGCACCGCGAAAGGTTCGTGAAGGTTTCCCAATCAGTATAAGCATTCCCCTTAGCAATACACAGGTTCCGCTTCTGGATGCTCTAGCGCCTCCGTCAGATGATGTAACGTTCACGCTTTACGGGCATCAAGGCCAAGATATAATTCCGGTTCAAACGAGATTGAGATTTCCCTTGAACAACTGGATGCAAGACCAGATACTGAATTTGGAGACAAGACTAGACGAAGGCTATGGGGATGAGGATGTCAGATTAACGCTGACCGCATCGGGCGGAGGGTACGACGGCCTGAAATATACAGTGGTCATCACAATCGTGGACCGACCGCGTGAAGAATGGGTTTTAGAGGGAGAAAGTATAACGCGAGAGTACATATTATATATTACCAACCCAGAATATTTTTCTCCATTGGCCTTATCAATTACTCTTACTGGGTTTCAGGATACAGATCTGAACGTATCCCCCCAGCGTATGAATTTTTCGGCAAATTCATGGTACGAATGTGACGCAGTCCCTTTGGATTTGGACACCTATTGTTTGGACTTTGTGCCGATAACAATGTTAGCAATGGACGATATTGATGCTGATGATGATTTTATAGTGATAGAATTCATCGTATCCTCCGATGGGCCGTTTAAGTTCCCAGATAATCAACTCCATGTGAGGATTGAAGACGATGACGACCCCAGCCTTATCATAACTCCATCAGAAATAACAGTTCGAGAGGAGGGAAAAGAAGAAACATTTGAGGTTAAGCTTTCTGCTCCCCCTTTGGATGGTTTTGGGAACAATGTAAGTGTGACCATTTCCTTTCTTGTTGGGCGAGATATGACGGCTGATCTGAAGACAGATCCGACCACGCTTATCTTCACGGCCGACAACTGGGATAATGATCAAAAGGTAAAGGTGCAAGCACGACATGATAATGATTCAGAGGATGAGCATGAGACTATATTGTTGGAAGCAAGTGGGGGCGGTTTTGATCTTGAACGGGGGCGTGTGCACGTAACAATCATTGACGATGATCGTCCCGGGATTAAAGCGTTAGAACGTATAACAGTGCGTGAAGGAGATATTCAACCCTTTGATGTTTCTCTTGAAGCCCGGCCTTCTGGTGATGTGAGGGTGAGTATTTCTGGGTATGATCCTCTGAAACTGGAGCCAAAACCGGCCATCCTGATATTCAAGGCCGCTAACTGGGATGACCCGGAGGCAGTAACACTACACGCATATCAAGACACTGATATTAAAGACGAGGAAATTACGTTGACCCTGAAAGCAAGTGGGGGAGGATATTTTGAGGAGATACATCATGTTATTGTGATCATTGAAGACGATGATCGTCCGGAGATTATAGCACCGATGGATGTTACTGTGAATGAGGGAAGTTCAAGAACCTTCAATGTATCACTTAGACATGAGCCTTCGGGTAAAGTAACGGTGCGTCTTTCAGAATTCAGCAATACGGACCTGAACTGGGATCTGACGGAGGATAAAGATGCCTTGATGTTTACGCCCTCAAACTATCGCGTTCCGCAGAGAGTCACCGTGTATGCAAAATCGGATGACGATGCAGAGCCTGATAGGGGAGAATTGCTCCTCACCGCAACGGGAGGCGACTATGATGAGGCCTCGCACACGGTATCTGTGACGGTACAGGAAAATGATACAAAAGGGATTGTATTAGATCCATCTTCATTGAGTTTGGAGGAAGAGGGTCAATCGGGTACGTATGATGTTTGGCTTCAGTCGAAACCGGTGGAAAATGTGAGGGTCAGAGTAAGCCTGGATCCCGTTTGGGCAAATCTTATTCTGAGTAGAACATTATTGAATTTCACGGTTGAGGACTGGAATGTTCCTCAGACAGTGACGGTCGAGGCGGACAAGGACAATAATTTTATAGATGAAACCGTGACTTTGGTGCATACACCGTCGGGGGGCGGCTATGACGGAGGGGAAGAAGCTTCTCTGGACGTTTTCGTTAAAGACAAGGGGGAGAATCCATTGACGATTTCAATCTACGACGCGCAGGTGAATGAGCAGGACGGGGAGGTTGACCTGCCCGTCCTGCTCAGTCGAGCAGCGAAGGAGACAGTAAGTGTATTGTATCAGACGGTGGCACAGTCTGCAGAGTCGGGATCAGACTATATCTCTTCCAGAGGCATTATGTTTTTTGATCCGGGAGCGACGAACGGAAAGATCCGCATCGAAATTCTGGATGATGAGTTTCCCGAGGTAGAAGAGACATTTGCGGTGGTACTGAGTAGTCCGCGAAATGCAGAGATTATGCAGGCAACCGGCCAAGTGACGGTTCTGGATAACGATTCAGCTGCAATCATATGGATTGACGATGAAATGGGGGTGGAGACGGAGAGGCTTGTACAATTTACGGTTCATTTACTGCAACCGAGTGCACTGCCGATCTCGGTCAACTTTCGGACTGAGAATGGGACGGCCATTGCGGGCGAGGACTATCATGCGAAGGCTGGCACTCTGACATTTGCGCCGGGGATGATGGAGCAGGAGATTGTAGTGGAACTTCTGTCCGGTGGACTGGACTCTCCAGAGGAGACGTTTACGGTACGCCTGGAGAAATCCAGTGAAATTCGCCTTGAAAAGGCGGTGGGAGTTGCTACCATCCGGGAAGATGCTTCAGTAGGTACAGAGGGGATGAAGGCATACACGACACGGTTTGTGCGAACCTCTACCCTAGAGATTGTAGATGCTTTGCAGCAGCGTTTCCGATCCCGGTCGGTTGGATCCTCATGTTTGGCGGGGCAGAGGGCCGAGTTGGTGCAGGTGTGGGGTACGGGGGCGGACTGGAACCCGTCCTTAGGTGAGCTCTTGGCAGGCTGCCACGTATCTCAGGAGCAGCTGGCCGCTCGCGGGGTGTTCCGTGTGTGGGGACGAGGTGCATTTACGCGATTCAATGGCCGGGGAGAAGACGCATTGAATGTGCGAGGAGACGTAACTACGGCCATGATGGGAACGGACTATCGGTGGGGAAGAGGCTGGACGGCGGGCGTATTGGTCTCCCATAGTCAGGGACATGGATCGTTTGAACTGAATGCGGAAAACGCGGAGGCTCAGTCCTGGCTTACTGGCATGGTTCCGTATGTATCAATGAAAGGGGCAGACTGGGATGCGTGGTTGGCGGTAGGCTATGGTCTAGGTCAGACGGAAGTCGAAGACATGAAGGGTGATTTGGTCGCTACCTTCGGTGCCGGGGGCGTGCAAGGGGAGTGGGCATCCAATTCATTACTTGGCATAACGGTGCACGGGGATATTTTGGTTGTGGGTTCGGAGGTAGACGAGTACACAATTAGCATGCAAGTCTATCGGTTTCGGGCCGGATTGGGAGCGGACCTGCGCGTGAATGCTCGGATCCGCCCATATGTGGAGGTGAATGTGCGGCAGGATGGCGGAAGCGCGGAGACGGGTACCGGGCTGGAGCTTGGAGGCGGAGTTCAATTCTCATATCCGTCGTGGCGATTGAAAGGTGAGTTGCGTACGCATGGACTAGTCATGCATACGGTGAATGAATTTACGGAGTGGGGGATGTCGGGTGTGATACAGATGGGAGGAGGCCCGGAGGGGTTGATGGTCTCGGTGCGCCCCTCATGGGGACCAAATAATAGTGGAGTGTTGCAACATCAGCAGACGATTATGGATGCCATCCCTGCGAGAATGAATCTTCGTCGGACCGACATCGAGATGGCCTACGGCATGCCACTCAAAAGCGGCGTGATACGGCCGTTATTGGGCATGACACAATTATCTACTGGTGGGACGTACCTTGTGGGAACAGAGCTACGGCCTTGGGATCAAGTGAGCGTGTCTATCTTTGGCCTGGCACATACCCACACAGACTCACAGGGCGAAATCGGTTTGAATGTGCAGGGATCTGTAAGGTATTGAATACGGAAGGCGTGATACTGAGATCAGGGTACACATCCCCCTCATTTCTGAACTTCCCCCCTATATTTCTCTGATCTGAGGATTTTTACCGAGTAGGGTCCT
>VXSC01000017.1 GCA_009838195.1 Rhodothermaceae bacterium
CCAAAAATCCCACTCCAATGCCCCTGTGACAGAGGTAACCGCCGAAGTCAGGATTCATCCCATATCGGAAATCTTCGCTGAATACCATACAAATGGACTCGTTGGAACGCGTAGAGAGGTCATGATGAATATTATGGGCTATCATCTTTGATGTGAAATACATCATCCGCAAAAGATGTACCCAAGTCGCTGTTACTCTAATTTAGGTGTGTCCCTCGGGGGTCATCTAGTATCTAGGTATATCGTTGTGTGGGGTATTTGTGGACGTTATCCTTTACTGTTAAGATCAACTAGGAACCTACCGGGAGCCTTACCCTGCATCTTAGCTCGGCAAACACTCTCTATATCCTCTAAACCAACGGTTCCCATCGAAAGCTGGTCGACCTCGTGTTCAGGGATGAGTGCGTGCAACCGCCGCCAAGCAGTCAATCTGTCCTGCATGGACGCCGTGTTTGAATCAATCCCGGCAAGCGTAATACCACGGAGAATAAATGGATACACGGTTGTTGTTAACTCGGTGCCCGCTGCATTCCCGGAGGCGGCGATACATCCGTGACGCCTCACCTTGGCCAGAGCTGCAGCCAATACCTTTCCCCCTGCAGCATCAATCACACCATCATACAAAGCATGCTCAAGTGGTCGGCTGGCTTTGATCCGGCCGATTGTTCTCGACGCTCCCAAGCCCGAAATTTTATGCCATAAATGCGAACTGTCACAGGACGCTATCACGGTGTATCCAAGACCTGCGAGTAATTTGACTGCGATCATTCCCACGCCCCCTGATGCACCTGTAACGAGAATCTCTCCATTCATAATCCGATGATCTTCCAGAGACATCACACTCAGCATCGCCGTGAGACCTGCCGTGCCCAATATCATGGATGTGCGTGTACTCATCCCTTCAGGAAGCTTCAGTAAATACTCGGGCGTAACCGACTGCAGCTGCGAATACCCTCCACTGCATGACTCCCCAAGTCCGCCACCAGTTAGAACGACCCGATCTCCTGGTGCATAGCCATCAAGCTCAGACCTTAAGACTATACCTGCCAGATCAATTCCTGGCACAAACGGAAAAGGTGCCCGCACGATTTTGCCCGTTCCCGTAATGGCCAATGCGTCTTTGTAGTTAATCCCTGAATACTCCACTTCAATAATGACGGACCCATCTGCGATGGATGCAGACTCTCTCTGCTCAATTGAACATTTACCTGGGACCGTCAAGATTAGTGCTTTGTATTGACCTGAAATTATAAATGGTTCTATCCCCATTATTGTAGAAACGATTCATTATTAGGTGAACCAAGATAGGCAATTGCATCAGGGGTTTGACATTGCAATGACCATTACTTATACTGACTGCGATTGGTTCATGCATTGGTTAATTTGGGCAACGGTATGATGCAAAAGGAAATATTTTGGGAATTCGTTTAAAAAGAAAAGTTTCACACACATCTCTCCTACACCTTCAAAGATCGTGAAATTTTTGAAGGGCGCGTTCTGTATCCTTTGCAATTCCTCGGATAAACAATCACTGGTTTTTCTTATTTGTGCAATGCGATCATCTGCTTTGTGCAGATTTCAAAGACTGGGCTGAGAGCATCTGTTCTATTGCCAAACTCGTTTATGAGAGTCCCATTGATCGATCCGGGCTCTAACGTCTTATCGGGCATAAAGGCCGGGTTGCTAACCTATACATTGAGTCTTTCCACCAGGTGGAGACTAAATTCCCAACGGAGCATATCCCGGCTACCAGATCCGCAAGCATCAGTCGCAAGGTACATTGAAATCCCTATTGCTTCGCTTTTCTCGCGGATACAGGTGGTCTGTAAAAAAGATGTGGATGGTAATCTACATTCTTTCTCCAAATGGTCCAAAGTGTTGCAAGTACGTTTCGCTGGGTATTTAACCGGGCACGGGTCAAATCTTGCGTACGCTTCGCCGAAGCATGATAAAACAGGGAGACTTCGTTGGACTCTTTGGCAGGTAGTGAAGACATCCAGCATTGGTAACTGATGGCTTTCAATACACTGGCTCCAGAACGATCCAGACACTCCCCAGACAATTTCTTTCCTCCGCTTTGCCGTACTCGAATCCCCAATTGGCAGTACTTCCATAGTTGCTGCTTGGTCGCAAAGCGATGAGGCGTTTGAATGAACGCGCTAAACACATGAGCGCCCACCACTCCAATTCCTGGAATGCGCTGAAACTGCTCAATTTCTCCATACTTTTTCCCAAGTTCCTGCATCAGCAACAACGCGTTTTCACGAACACGCACCATGCAATCCAGCGGATCATAGAAATTCAGGATTACCTTCTTCATCGCCTCGGATTCGACGTGTTTCAAGTAGGAGTGCCGATGCGCCTTGCGGTACACCAAAGATCCTGAAATCTTCAAAACGCCACCCTGATAATACTTGGATTTGATTTGGTTTTTCAAGGCAACAATCTCATTGGTGATCGACAAATACTGTTGCGCGACCATCTTGAAGTCTACACGGCTTGGATCATGGTTGTGATAGACGGGCTTCAATTCCTCCAACCGAAGCAGACGAGCAAGTTTTAGAGAATCGCGCACATCATCTTTGCTCCCACCGCGACTGATCAACGCATTTTGTACCGGATCACACACGATCAACTCCGTTACATGAGGCGTCAGAACTCCGGCGATCCAGCCAGCCAAACTTGATTCCTCCAACGCCAAATACTTGAACGTGGCTGGCAAGGCCTTCACATGGCGAATCAAGCCAGTTTCTGAGGTTGGAAAATCGTGAACCGACACCACATTCGCGTCTGCATCAATCGCCCCAAGAACACAGTTCCTCGTGTGGGCATCGAGACCGATATAAACATGGGTGTACATTATGCATATAGGTTGAATGAGACGCAGAGCAACATACGCATTCGCGCCCCCACTTTTTATTAGACCTATATAGAATACTTGAAATGTTTTCATGGGTTTGCCGTATAAACATATGGCTCTTGGGCCATTTTGATAAACGAAAACAAGTTAGTGGGAATCCCTGACGTTTTGCATAGTCTCAGGGCCTGCATCAGACATATCCTGTACTCCGTTGGTCCTTGGGTTCTGTTTTTTCCTGTTGTGGCACTCGGTCAGGTGCATGCGCCGAACGTTCAGGTCCATACCGACGTGCATCCTTGGGATTTGTTGAATCCTCTAGCCTGGATTTCCGCGAAGGAATTTGGCGGTGATTTTTAGGCGTGTCTGGAGAACTGAATCCGCAGGGTTTTGTTACCAAGCCATGGGATATTCTGACGGAGTTCGGGATATCCGGCCGCAATCAGGTAGCCTGCTTTGGCGCGAGATCGGATCTGGACCAGGATGTCATCCTGACCGATGGTGATTTTCCCGCTCTGTCGCCCCAAGTCACGATAGATTCTGCGTGCCTCCGCGGTTTCATAGCCTTCCCCAACGCGGACGCCCATAAGTCGATACAGAATGCTGGCCATGACCGTGAGTTGTACATCTGCATTGATTCGCATCGGGACGGCGGAACTCAACGCATCCATATGAAAGAAGTCAATGGCATCACTGATGACATTTTCGATTATCATGCGTCGCGCATACCGGTCGATGAGTTGGCTTGCCGTACGCTCCATTTGATTGGTGATCAGCACGGTCGGCTTGTCATGTCCCAAGTGTTTCACGAAGAGCTGTCGCACATCCTGGGGATAGTTTCTGAGTTTCACCGTTTGCTCGGCGACACTTGGGTTGCGATACGCACGTCCAACATTGGAGAGACGGGTTGGAGTCCAAGCCTCTGGCTCAAGTGTGTAGATTTGTTGGAGCAGGGCGGCATGTCGGCGTCGTAAGGTGATGAAGTTGATTCCGCGTCTGGTGAGTTCAGCCAGATTCGCATAGGTGGTAAAGCGGCTGTCAAAGACCAACTCTCCCGGGAGGTCTCCGGTACGGGCCTTCCAGTCGTCAACAAAGCGAAGAATGGCATCATTCTGGGTGTCTTTTCGCAGCGTGGTATCGGCATAGCAAAAGACGCTGGAGGTTGCATCGCGCGCCAAGGCGGTCGGGATTCCACGTTGTCGGCGGCTGCGCTTAGAGACGAAATGCTTCTCAAGTAGGGTTTGATCACCATTCCCTATCATGGAGACGAGGCCGTAATGCAGAAACATTTCGTCTCGAAACGCAGCCGACGACAACGGGGGATCTTGGCCATGGTCGCCCGCGAAGCCAGTCAGCGTATGCTCATCTACGGCGATGCAACCATGACCAAGGCCCGACAAAATGACGCCGTCCTGGAATTCATCGATGTGTGGGAACAACGCACCGGGCGGCCTCCCAAAGAACTCGTCTTTGATAGTCGCTTTACCACCTATGCGAATCTCAACGAACTCAATCAGCGAAAGATCTACTTTCTAACCCTGCGACGACGACATCCGGCCATTGTCGAGAAGATCCAGCAACGCCCGGCATCGGATTGGAAAAAGATCCAACTCCACAATATTGGTCGAAAGTATGCCACCCCCCATGTGATCGACGAACCGGTAACGGTTCGCAACTACTCCGCAGACCTACGACAGATTGCGGTCAAGGGACTCGGCCACGAGAAACCAACCCTGCTGATGACCAATCGAATGGAAGAAAAACCCGCGGAACTCGTTGACCGATATGCCAGACGGATGCTGATTGAAAATTCCATCGAGGATGCGATTAACTTCTTCCATATGGACGCGCTCTCGAGTACCGTGCCCTTGAGACGGAAGTTCCCCCCTATTTTCTGAGATTTTTCATTTTTTGTTCTGACATTGTTGTCTGGAGCAGACATATTGGGGGGCTTTCGTCGTGATTTGCCCTCTATTTCGGGGTTTTCGAGGCGTATTTCTCTGTTTTGGTCATTGTTTTGAGGAGATTGTGGCGGCAGACACGTACCCATGTATATATGTTCGAAGTTTCGGAGTTTCGATGCGTTTTATAGGTATATATTCCTCATTATGTTCTATATTATCCACGATACAACTTTCATTAAGTACCCATGTACGTTGCCCGAATCCCCAATCGTAATTCCAACCCCACCTGGCTCATCCGAGAGTCCAAACGTGTCGATGGAAAAATCGTCAAAACCACCCTCGCCAATATCACCAAATGGCCACAGCCCGTCATTGATGGACTTCGCATTCTCCTCAAAGGAGGCACGGCCATCCAATCCGTTGAAGACGCCTTTGACATCCAAAGCAATTGCCCCCACGGACCCGTCGCCGCCGTCCTGGGGATCATGAAACAACTCCAGATCCCCGAGTTGATTGCTTCGAAGAACGCTCGGTTTCGCCGGCTCATTCTTGGCATGATCGCCGCACGCGTGATCCGGCCCGGCAGTAAGCTCGAAACCAGTGCCATGCTGGATGCGCACACGGCCTCAACCACACTCAATCAGGAGCTTGGACTCAAACGCGTGGATGAGGACGATCTCTATGATGCGATGGACGAGTTACTCCAGCGCAAGACCGAGATTGAATGTCGGCTGGCGAGCCGACATCTGCAAGACGGGAGTCTGGTGCTCTACGATGTAACGTCCAGCGATGTGGAGGGCGAGAAGAATGAATGGGCGGCTTTCGGGGACAACCGCGACCAAAAGAAGGGCAAAAAGCAGGTAGTCTATGGATGGATGACCGACTCCGAAGGCTGTCCGGTGTCGGTGGAGGTCTTTGCTGGCAATACGGCCACGCTGCCGGCCCAAGTGGAAAAGATTCAAACGAGCTTTGGTCTGAAGCAGGTGGTCCTGGTTGGTGACCGGGGGATCCTGAAGCAGAAACAGATTCAGGACTTGCCCGCGGGGCTGGACTGGATCACGGCGATGCAAAAGCATGAACTCCGTGAGGTGGTCGAACAGGAAGGGCTGCAGATGAGCCTGTTTGATGAACAGGACCTGGTGGAGGTCTTCAGCGATCTGTATCCCAAGGAACGTCTGGTGCTGTGCAAAAACCCCTTGCAGGCCGCAAAGAACCAACAGACCCGAGAAGAGCTATTGACCAAAACGGAGGAGAAATTAGACCGGATTGTCCAGGCAACCCAAGAAGGCCGGTTGAAGGACCCGGGAAAGATCGGACTGCGGGTGGGCAAGTGGGTGGGCAAGTACAAGATGAAAAAGTTTTTCACGCTCGAGATTCGGGAGGGTCACTTTTCATATACCCGCAATACCCAAGCCCTTGCAAAGGCCGCACAATTTGATGGACTGTATGCCATTCGTTCCAGTCTGAAACAGGACCCGGAGGCAAGCGAACTGGTGACCCATTACAAACGCCTGTCCAAGGTCGAGATGGCCTTTCGCACCCTGAAATCCACCTCTTTGCAGATCCGTCCGATTCGCCATCGAACCAAAGACCGGGTGGTGGCTCATGTCTTTTTGTGCATGCTGGCCTGCTATGTGGAATATCATCTGCGCCAGAGGTTGGCCCCGATGTTGTTTTCAGAGCAGGATCCGCAGGCGCAGCGCACGACAGTCGTGGGACCCGCCAAACGCTCGGAACTGGCCAAAAAGAAGGCCCGAACCAAACGGACCCAGGCGGGAGAAAAGGCCTTGAGCTATGCCAGTCTGATGGAACAACTCTCGAAGCTATCCCGCCTGGTGATCCTTCCAAAACTCAAATCAGAGACGACCCAGCCGATCGTGATGTTTGAGCAGATCAGCTCTCTGCAAAAGCAGGCCTTCAAGCTTCTGAACGTCAAACTGCTCTAAGCAGCGATCCACCGAATGGTGGACAACCCTCCGCGGATACTCCGCACAGAAAATCAATAAATCCTCTAAAAAAACCTCCCAAATCTATGGGAAAATCGTGCCTCCAATAAACCGAAAAGGGGGGAACTTCCGTTGAGAATTGATCTGGACTTACAGTTGACCCTCATCGCCAGTACCCTCTATCAGGTCTTAGCACACCGACTGGGACCTCGATATCAAACCTGCAAATGCCAGACGCTCTTCAAAAAATTCGTACAGGCCCCCGCCACAGTCATCTCTGAGAAGGATCAAATCACTGTACGACTCACCCGACGCGCACATAATACCGAACTCCGCGCAGCAGGATATGTCGGACCCCAAGGACCCATCTCTTGGTTGCAGGACCGAAACCTCATCCTCGAATACGTCTAACCACCTCGATGACACAGACCAGATTGTCATCAAAAAACGTGGTTAAAAATTCAGGATAGTAGCATCCCTTGTGATATACGGGAGCATCCACGTATGTACTTCTTAGCGGCTTTACTTTACCAGTGTCATGTGTCCAGTCTTCGCGTACAGTCCATTCGATCCAGTCGCAATCACCCGGTAGAGATAGTTGCCACTCGCTAAGTTGGTTGTATTGAGATCAATGCCGTGGCTGTAACCAGCATCAAACTCTTTCACTGGCAGCCTCATCAATTCGCGACCCAGCACATCCATGACCTGCAATATCACCAGTGCGTTCTCTGGAAGATCAAACTGAATTCGCGTGGAAGGATTGAACGGATTTGGATAGTTGCCGTGTACCGTAAAGGATCTTGGCAAGACTGTATTCTCGATGGCCACTGGAGAAAATATCTCAATCGTGAACGTCAGACTATCAGAAGAGCCGTTTGTGTCGGTTGCACTGTACTTGAGATGTATCGGTGCCTGAGTGACCATCATGGGGGTTCCTGACAAAGCTCGTGTTTGCTCATTAAAGATCAGGCCTTCTGGTAGCCCAGGTGTAAGTTCGTACACAATTGGGGCGACGCCCCCTGATGCGTCCGGAAACATCAGTGGATCCATGAGTTGTCCACGGGCGAGAGATTGATCGTGAATCATTCCCTTGAATACCACTGCCTCCACAATTTCAATCGTGAACATCAAATTAACGGCCGTTCCCTCGGCGTCTGTTACCCGATAGATATAGTTCGTCGCAGACATCGCTGTGGTCGGTGTCCCACTTACTGTACGCATGGATGCATCAAAATCAAGTCCTTCGGGCAATGCCGGAGTGAGCGTGTAGGCATACGGCGGCATACCACCATGTGCTTCGGGCAGAACGTACCAGGGTATGACAGTGTTCATAGTATAAGTATGAGATCCAGTTTCCCCAGCAAACTGCAGACCAATTCCCTCCGTCGTGGCACTAACTACACCTGAGGCGTCACTCTCACCGATTGCATTCATGGCATAGACCCGGTAGTGCCGTGTTGTTGCAGCCCTGAGCCCTTCATGGGTGTAGGCCGTCGTTTCGATGGCACTGGTTTGCAGGTCCGACCAAGAGCCTGTCGTACCATCCGCAGAAACCTCGATGCGGTAGCCTGTGATGGGGGATCCCCCACTCTCCAGTGGCGCGCTCCAAGACAGCTTGATTGCGGTTGTCCCAAAGGGCTCTGCAATCAGGCTAGTGGGTGCAGTTGGTTCTGTGGCCGCACTCGTTGTAGCATTTGCGGTATTTGAGGAGCCGCTCTCACCAAACTCATTACTGGCATAAACCCGGTAATAGCGTGTCGTCCCAGCCGTAAGTCCGCTATGCGTATAGTTCGTTGATGTACCTGTATGAAGATCGCTCCAGCCAGTTTCTTCCTCTGGAGACACCTGAATCCTATACCCGGTGATTGCCGATCCTCCGGTATTTGAGGGTTCGGTCCAACTTAAAATGATCGTGCTTGGGCTCGAGGTGCTGGCTGTCAGACCAGTGGGAGCATCCGGTGGTGATATTGCTGCAGTCGTGGTGGCGGTGACAACATTGGAAGCGATGCTTTCGCTTTCAGTGCCATTGCTGGCATAAACCCGGTAATGACGCGTCGTTCCGGCCGTGAGCCCTCTATGCGTATAGGTCGTTGATAGACCTGAATAAAGATTGGTCCAGCCAGTGTTCCCATCTGGAGATACCTGAATTCGGTACCCGGTGATCGCCGCTCCTCCGGTATTTGAGGGTTCAGCCCACCTTAAAATGATGGCATCCGAGCCTGATGGACTAGCTGTCAAATCAGTTGGAGAACTAGGTGGCGTCACTGTTGTGGTAGTACCTGTAGTAGCAGTAGCAACGTTTGAAGGACGGCTAGGGCCCCGAACATTGAGAGCACGGATCCGATAAAAGTAGGTCGTATTTATTGGCAGTCCAAAATGTAAAAAAGTATTCTGCTCAGGGGCAAGTTCCTTCAGGTGTGACCAAGATGTACCCGCGTTAGAAGACACCTCAATTCGGTAACCGGTGAGATCTAATCCTCCATTATAAGTTGTATGTCTCCATGTTAAGCCAATACCAGATTCTTGTGAATTCCATTCAGCATTTAATTCTGTAGGCGGGTTTGGGACGGTAGGAGTAGCGGCTTCTATGGTAACATTTTGGGTGTGTACAGGCTTACTCTCACCGAGGCGATTGATCGTAAAAATCCGGAAGTTACGACCAGTTAGAGGTTCAAGATTACGTTTGGTATACGTCGTAGTCGTAGGCCCCAAATTGGCTAAATCGGACCATGACTCGGTAGCGTCAGCGAGGCCTATTGAGACGTGAGGTGAGAATTGAATTCGATAGCCGGTGATCGCAGCCCCTCCGGTCTCCAATGGAGGCTTCCACGAAAGTCTTATCGTAAATGGACTTGCTTCGGATCTAAAATCAATCGGGGAGTCCGGCACTGATGGTGCCGTCGTGGTAGCCTCGGCAACATTTGAGGGATCGCTTTCACCATACTCATTAAACGCACTGATTCGAAAATACCGGGTTGTTTCAGGGGCGAATATAAGGTTGTGAAACCTTGCGGAACTTTTCGTATTGGCGACCATCGTTGTCCAAGGGCCCTCAGCCCCTGTCGAAGAAACCTCAATCCTGTACCCTGTAATTGATGGATCCACCAAATATTCTACATTTTCGTCGGGACCAGTTACGGGACCAATTACTGGTGGATACCAACTTAATTCAATCACGGTTGCCCCTCTAGTCGTTGCAGTTAAATTTGTGGGTGGTTTTGGCCCTGCAGAATTACTGGTGGAATCGATGGTAAACGCAGGGGGGGTATCGCCGTCAGATATGGTGGTGACCATGTCAGGGCCATCTGCTTCATTCTCGGATGAGCAAGTAGGTGTTCCAGAAAAGAGAGCGAAATTCAGAGGGAACGACCTGAAATGACTTGAACAAATCACAGGAGGATCAGCAACTGGACCATCCAAATTCTTACTAATCGCAATCGTTTCCACCGGGTTGCCCAAAGCTGTATGGGTAAAAGACAATATTGCCAAGAACACAAATATTCTTCGCATCCGTACGAGGGAAAGAAATGGTGCTCCGCGAGACACCAACATCTCTACGGAGCCTATCCTTGAAATGTTTTCTAGTAATTTTAACATTAAATCATAGATGTTCTTGATACAACTGCTCCCACTAACTCGTTTTTTGCTCATCGAAATTAAGATTTTCAGGGTAATCGTCTGTGAATTGTTCGTATTTCTGCTGTTTCAATCATGATTCCACTACAAAAACAGGTGAGAGAGCATGAATTTTGGCTAAAACGGTCTCAAATTTTGCAAAAACAAAAGCAGGACGTCCCATTCTACGGGGAGTTACGACTTAGTGGGAGCAGCTGTTCTTGATATAGATTTTCACGCAAAATCCTCCGTTTGAAGGCGGCCAAAGCTTTGGGGGTACCTAGAAGCATATCTCACAGGTTGGAGCAGGATTTTGCGAGAGTCTTGTTTGAAAAACGAACTTAATGAGACTTTAAGCCTAGATGTGCCTGAAATACAATAGTCATTCACAGGGATCGGGGAGAGCACTCTCCATCTTACTCGAGTACCACAATTGGTGGCATTTATTCTGATAGATTTTTTTTATGTTCCATCGTAAGTCCGTCCAGTTTATTCTGGGCATAACGAGGTCTAAACCATAATTTTCATGCCAAATTGATTTTTTGGCTTAATTACGCCAATTTGGAACCTTCTATTTCGAAACCACTTTTTAAGAGGCCTCAAGAGCATTCTATATGGCGGTTTTTGATGGAATGGAACCTGATGTTCACATTCAAATCGTACGGATACTTCAAATCCAACTCGCAGGAGATCTTGAACAGATACGGAACGAATGTCAGCAAGAAGGTGAAATTCGTGGAATGGATTTCAACGCCTCCTGTGTGCATGAAACTTTGAGATCTGTGCTGTCAAAAACTACACTAGGAGGTCTTCTAGGACTAAATTGCACGCGATAAAAAGATTCCATTTTGATGTGAATTTCAAAAAACGTAACCTTGTTGAATGTTCTGGACTGGATTTGTAGGTGGCTCCAATACGAAATCCTACACCGAAATACAGTCTCGGAAATTCCTCATAAAATTCAACCCCTCAAGGTAGCAACATCATTCTGAATATATAGAGCCAATATTTTTCAATACGACCTGATCATTACAGAATCTCAAATGAAGTATTTACAGATTGTGTCGAGAAGTGATTTTGATTGATCGGGCTGCAGATGTTATGTTTCGCCTTCACATTATCTTCTAATTCATGAATCAAACGCCTAGTATTGAACCGACGAAAGCCTTCTTGGACCGATGTCTGAGAAGAATTGAAGTGGTCGGTAATAAATTACCAGATCCGTCAATGCTTTTTCTATTGTTATTGGTTGTCGTCTGGATCCTGAGTGCAGTCTTATCGAATTTCTCTTTCTCTTCGGTCATTGATCCTCGCACCGACGCACCGCTGGTAATCAATAACTTATTGACTGGTAGTGCAATCACCGACTTTATGAGTCGGATGGTTTCAATTTTTACCGGGTTTGCTCCGCTTGGTGTGGTACTGGTTGCAATGCTTGGCGTGGGAGTGGCTGATGAGGCGGGGTACTTTAATACGGGGATTAAAGTACTCTTGTCAAAGACTTCCATAGGGCTTTTGACCCCGGTAGTCGTTTTGGTCGGTTTATTGAGTCACAGCGCGGTAGATGCAGGGTATGTGCTGGTTATTCCTTTGGGGGGCGTGATTTTTCATTCGGCCGGTCGCCATCCATTGGCCGGAATAGCCGCCGCCTTTGCAGGAGTTTCGGGGGGCTTCAGTGCCAATCCGCTCCCATCTGCCCTTGATCCTCTTTTGCAGGGGTTCACACAGCCAGCAGCGCAGATTCTTGATGCGGCCATTTTGGTCAATCCCCTGTGTAACTACTTTTTCACCATGGCCTCCAGCGGATTGATCATCGCCCTTGGGTGGTATATCACAGATCGTATTGTAGAGCCTCGCCTTTGGAGAAACACGCCCGTAGATCAGGGCGCTGAGAGATCCGAGGGTATGGATCAAATTAGCGGAACAGAATCGAAGGCGTTCTGGTGGGCCACGGGGATAATGCTACTTGGAATCGTGGTGCTTATTCTGACTCTGTTACCATCTGACTCTCCATTCAGGGATGATAGCGGGTCATTGAATTCGTTTCAGGCCCCCATCATGCAGTCGATTGTGCCGCTCATCTTCCTATTATTTCTCGTTCCTGGCGTCGTATACGGGTATGTTGCCCAGGTATTCAGATCGTCAAAAGATATGGTGAATGCGATGACGAAGGCGATGAATGGGATGGCGTATTATATTGTGATGGCTTTCTTTTGCGCATTTTTTGTTCATGCCTTTGGCTCATCAAATATTGGAGCATTGCTGGCACTTAAAGGAGCAGCCGCACTGCAGGCAATGGCGCTACCCGGATCTATCACGATTATGGGGATTATCCTGCTTACTGCGTTTGTGAATCTCTTTGTTGGATCTGCGTCTGCAAAGTGGGCACTTTTGGCACCAATATTTGTCCCTATGTTAATGCAGGTCGGGATCTCGCCAGATTTGACGCAGGCGGCTTATCGGGTTGGAGATTCTTCTTCCAATATCGTCACGCCACTTATGCCGTATTTTCCCCTAGTGGTGGTTTACTGTCAGAAATATTTCAAGCAGACGGGAATTGGGACATTAACTTCCATCATGATTCCTTATTCAGTCACGTTTCTGATTGCCTGGACAGTGTTTCTCGTTTTTTATTGGGTATTGGGGATTCCTTTAGGATTGGGATCATCCTATGTTTACCCACCAGTCTAATGTCCATTGGATCAGAATTTGGACGAATCGTTCGTGGTATGTTTCAAGGATTCATGCGCTCACTGCTTCGGAGTCTATTCCGGCGGTAATTATTTTGTCCGTGTAGAGTCCACCGGATCAATAAGTTCGAAGCGAACCGGAAGACGCATCCGGATTCTTGCAGATTTACCCAGATGTCGGCCGGGGATAAATCGCGTTCGACGCAATGCTTGTACGGCAGCAGAATCAAGCAAAGCGTGCAAGGGATGAGAGACTAGAATGTTACTTACTGTACCATCTGGATTAACGGTGAATGTGAGTGTCACCTTGCCCTCAATTTCTTGGACTATAGCTTCTTGAGGATAATCAATCAGAATGTAGTATGCTCCCAGTCCACCTTGTATTTGTGGCATAATTTCCGCATAATTCAGTACAGGAATAGAAGAAGTATTAAGAGGGTGTGGCTGGGAGATTTCGGGAATCGTGTCCTCATGAGCGATGATTTCATTAGACTCAATAGTGACGGCATCTGTCCCGGCATTGGATCCGATTGGCTTTATGTCGGTAGCGGGGGGTAGGTATATTTTCCGTTCAATTTCCGTACTGATGCCATGAGGCTTGAGACTCAGTCTCCATGATTTTGGAGCGGGATCGAAGCGCAGTGGGATCTTGAAGCATAGCGTGATGAGTGCTAGGCTTATCGCAAGGGCAACCATGAAGCGCAAATGATAGTATGAATTCTGAATCTGATTGGAATCCATGGGAGTGAGGTGCTCAACCCTCTGCAGAAGAGTACTCAACTGTCAAAATAGCTTCGTCCTCATTTGCCTGGAATGGTGAATATGGAATTTTAGGATTTTTCATCTTTCCCAATAATCGGATCACAGTTTTTCGCCTTACGCTTCCCGGATTCAGCGCTCCGTCTCATTGCGGGGATGCAGCTTGTTCTTTTCCTCCGAGATTCTCGTTTTTTCTAATGGTTTTTGATCCCGTTGCCGAGGCTATGCCTTCCCTCTAATACCTCAGCGTACCTCGCACATTCACGCCGAGCGTTGCCTGTCCATGCATGAGTCCAAAGACGGAGAAGCTGA